>NZ_JBEZYN010000009.1:0-43692 GCF_040638605.1 Streptomyces sp. NPDC026092 | reverse complement strand
AAGCCGATGTGGACCGTCCCCGACCGGGTCTGGAACGCGCTCCCGACCCGGTTCGCGGACAACACCCTGCTCAAGTCACCTGAATCAGCCACGGTTTGGCGGGTGGTCGACGGCAGGAAGGCCCAGATCACCGATCCGGCCGCCACCGTATGGGTCGTCCCCCAGCGCATTCTGGACGCCATTCCAGAAGGCTGACCCTCACAGGCGGCATGGCGGGGCCAGGGAGGGTGTTCCTTCCCTGGCCCCGCTTCGTTGTCGACGACGGGCCATCGCAGGTCGGCCCGTAGGGTCGGGGCATGACGACTTCTCTCGCCGGCAGTGCCTTCGACTCGCTCCGCCTTGACGCCGTGTCCGATCAGGACACCTTGCGCCGGGTCTACGAACGTCCCAAGGACGCGGCCATGCGCAAGCAGATGACCGAACTCACGGAGCAGACGAGGCAGTTGATCGGCTGCTCGTCGTTGGTCCTGGTCGCCAGCACGGACGCCGAGGGAAACTGTGACGTGTCCCCGCGCGGCGGCCCCGCCGGGTTCGTCGCCGTCCTGGACGCACGGACGGTGGCGATACCGGACGCGACAGGCAACAAGCGTCTGGACACCCTGCGGAACGTCGTCGCCACCGGGCGGGCCGGGCTGCTGTTCGTCATCCCGGGGCGCACCACGACGCTCAGGGTGAACGGCCGGGCCTGCGTCTCCACCCGCCCGGAGCTGCTGTCGCAGCTGACCGCCGTGGGCAAGCCTCCGGTCAGTGCGCTGGTGCTGGGGGTCGAGGAGGTCTACCCGCACTGTCCCAAGTCGCTCCTGCGCGGCGCGGCCTGGAAGCCGGAGCAGTGGCTGCCCGCGGACGCCCAGCCGACGTCGGCCGAGGTGACGCTGGCCCAGCTGCGGATGCCGGAGCTGACGATCGCCGACATCGAGCAGGCGGAGGCGGATTCGCTGGAGTACCGGTACGAGTAACGGGCTGGTGCCGGCGCTCAGTAGACGTCGGTACCCGTACGCGTAACGGTTCGGCACCGGCCGTCAGTAGACGTCGCGGACGTAGCGATGGTCCGAGGCCAGGCGGCGGACGTAGGCGGCGGCCTCGTCCTCGGTCAGGCCGCCGTGCGTGGCGGCGATGTCCCTGAGGGCTCGGTCGACGTCCTTGGCCATGCGGGAGGCGTCGCCGCAGACATAGAAGTGGGCGCCGTCCTGGAGCCATTGCCACAGGCGGGGGCCGTGTTCGCGCATGCGGTCCTGGACGTAGACCTTGTTGCGCTGGTCCCGGGAGAAAGCGAGGTCGAGGCGGTCGAGGTGGCCGGACGCCCGGTACGCCTCCAGCTCCTCGCGGTAGTAGGAGTCCGTGGCCTGGCGCTGTTCGCCGAAGAAGAGCCAGTTGGGGCCGGTGTGGCCGCGGGCCTGGCGGTCTTCGAGGAACCCGACGAAGGGGGCGACGCCGGTTCCGGGTCCGACCATGATCATGGGGGTGGCGGGGTCGGCGGGCGGCCGGAAGTGCGCCGAACGCTGGACGAAGACCTGGACCGGGCCGTCGTCGGCGTGGTCGGCGAGGTAGGTGGAGCAGACGCCCTTGCGGTCGTGGCCGAGGCTGTTGGTGTAGCGGAGGACGGAGACGGTGAGGCGGACCTCGCCGGGGTGGGCGAGCGGGCTGGAGGATATCGAGTACAGGCGCGGCTGGAGGCGCTTGAGGACGCCCGCCCATTCCGGTGCCGAGGCACGGACGGGGAACGCGGCGATGACGTCGGCGGCCTGTCGTCCCCAACTCCACTGCGCGAGGGCGTCCTTGTTGTCGGTCCGTAGCAGGCGCTTCAGGTCGTGGTTGCCGGTGCGTTCCGTCACGAACCTCAGCAGGTCGGTGGTGATGCGGGCGATGTCCAGGCGGGTGCGCAGGGCTTCTTCGAAGGGGAGGGGTATGTCATCCCCGAGGTCGACGGGTTCGTCGGGGTCGAGGCCGGTGAGGGCGAGCCACTCGGCGACGAGCGGGGCGCCGTTCGCGGGCCAGACGCCGAGGGCGTCGCCCGCTTCGTAGGCGAGTTCGCCGCCACGGGTGTCGAAGGCGAACTGCCGGACCTCCTTCTCGGAACCGGGCAGGCTCAGCAGCCTGTTGCCGACGAGGAGCGTGGCGAAGGGGGATGTCTTGGTGTAGCCCGGCGATGACGGTGCCGGTGACGGCTCCGGTGCCGGTTTCGCAGGGGAGACGACCGGAGCGGTCGTGGCCAGGGCGGTGACGACCTGGCCGAGCCACTGTTCGGCGGGCTCCTCGAAGTCGGGCTCGCAGTCGGTACGGGGGACGAGCCGAGTGGCGCCGAGGGCGTCGAAGCGTTCGTCGAGGCGGCGGCCGTGGCCGCAGAAGTCGGCGTAGGCGGAGTCGCCGAAGGCGAGGACCGCGTAGCGGACCCCCTCCAACCGTGCCGCGTCCGGAGCGGAGAGCGCCTGCCAGAAAGCGGCGCCGTTGTCCGGGGCGTCGCCGTCGCCGAACGTGCTGGTGACGAGGAGGACGTCCGTGTCCGGTGTGAGGCGTGCCGGGGAGGCGTCGGCCATCGGCAGCACTTCGGCGGCACGGCCGGACTCGGCGAGCCGGGAGGCGGCGGCCACGGCGAACTCCTCGGCGCTGCCGGTCTGCGAGGCCCACAGGATGACCAGGCGGCGGGTCGGCCCGGCCGAGGCGCCGGACTGCGCCGGTATCGGAGCCGGTACGGCAGTAAGAGACGCGGCCGTACGGGAGAAGATGCCGGCGAGCAGACCGTCGGCCCACAGGGCGTTGTCTGCGGTGAGCGGCGCCCCCGGCGGCAGGACGGGCACTCCTCCGTCGGGCGGGGCGACGGCGAGGCCGGAGAGGAATCCGGACAGATACCGGCGCTCCGGCTCGGCCAGGGCCGCGGGGGCGAGGTCGCTGACGCCGAAGAGAGTGGCGAGCGCGTCGAGGCGCGAATCCACCGGGGGCGCCACGGGAGGCGTCGCCGCCGGGAGGGCGGTTACGGACGCTTCTTGCTGGGACTGGACACTGGGGCGCGTCGCCGTGACGGGGGCGGCCGTCTTGGCGAGGGTGACGGCGCAGACCTTGAGTTCGGGTTGGAAGGAGATCGGGTCGACGGCGTCGTTGGTGACGGCGTTGATGCTGAGGTATTCGCCGAACAGGTCATTCCAGTGGAAGGGCGCGAAGCAGGTACCCGGCCGGACCCGGTCGGTGAGCACGGCGGGCAGGACGGCCCGCCCGCGGCGGGAGGCGACCTCCAGGTGGTCGCCCTCGACGACACCCAGCCTGTCGGCGTCTTCGGGATGGACCTCCACGAACGGCCCGGGGTGGAGCCTGTTGAGCTTGGCCACCTTGCCGGTCTTGGTCATGGTGTGCCACTGGTGCTGCAGGCGACCGGTGTTGAGGACGAACGGATAGTCGTCGTCGGGGAGTTCCGCCGAGGGCAGGTGGGGGCGGCCGAAGAACTGGGCGCGTCCGCTGGCGGTCGGGAAGGCCAGCCGGGGGCGGGTGCCGTCCTCGCGTTCCAGGAGGGTCTGGCTGACGCCGTCGTTGAGGTAGCGGATCGGGTTGCGGTCCGGGCCGTCGGCGGCGGGCGCCGGCCACTGGACGGGGGTTGTGCGCAGCCGTTCGTACGTCACACCGCGCAGGTCCCAGCCGGTCTTGGGGTTCCACGCCTGCTTGAGCTCCTCGAAGACCTCCTCCGAGGAGGAGTACGTGAACGCTTCGGCGAAGCCCATCTCGCACGCCACCCGGGCGATCAACTGCCAGTCGGGCAGCGCCTGCCCGGGCGGGTCGACGACACCGGGCACGAGGGTGAGGTTCCGCTCGGAGTTGATCATGACGCCGTCGGACTCCGCCCACAGCGTCGCGGGCAGCACGACGTCGGCGTAGGCGTTGGTCTCGGTCTCGGCGAAGACGTCCTGGGTGATGACGAGTTCGGCGGCCTCCAGGCCGGCGATGACGGTCTTGCGGTTGCCGACGGAGGCGACGGGGTTGGTGCAGATGATCCAGCACGCCTTGATGTCACCGGAGGCCATCTGCTCGAACATCTCGACCGTTCCGCGCCCGACCTCGGTCCGCAGGGAGCCCTCGGGGATGTTCCACAGCTTCTCGACGAAGGCGCGCTCCGCCTCGACGAGGACCGAGCGCTGGCCAGGCAGTCCGGGCCCCATGTAGCCCATCTCACGCCCGCCCATCGCGTTGGGCTGGCCGGTCAGCGAGAACGGGCCCGATCCCGGGCGGCAGATGGCGCCGGTGGCGAGGTGCATGTTGACCAGGGCGTTGGTGTTCCAGGTGCCGTGGGTGGACTGGTTCAGGCCCATGGTCCAGCAGCTCATCCACTCGCCGGCCTCGCCGATCCAGGCGGCGGCCTGCCGGATGTCGGCCTCCGGGATTCCGGTGATCTCCGCGACCTTCTCCGGCGGATAGTCCGCGAGGAACGCCGGCATCTCCTGCCAGCCCTCGGTGAACTCGGCGATGAACTCCTCGTCGGTGTGGCCGTTGGCGACAAGGAGGTGCAGCAGGCCGTTCAGCAGCGCGAGGTCGGTGCCCGGCTTGATCTGCAGGAAGAGGTCGGCCTTGTCGGCGGTGGCGTTGCGGCGCGGGTCGACGACGATCAGCTTGGCCCCGGCCGACTTGATCCGGTCCATCATGCGCAGGAAGAGGATGGGGTGGCAGTCGGCCATGTTGGCACCGATGACGAAGAACGCGTCCGCGTGGTCGAAGTCCTGATAGGAGCCGGGCGGGCCGTCCGCGCCCAGCGACAGCTTGTAGCCGGTGCCCGCCGACGCCATGCACAGCCGGGAGTTCGACTCGATCTGGTGGGTACGGACGAACCCCTTGGCCAGCTTGTTCGCCAGGTACTGCGCCTCAAGCGACATCTGGCCGCTGACGTAGAAGGACAGCGCGTCGGGCCCGTGCTCGTCCAGGATCGCCCGCAGCCGGCCGGCGACCGCGGCGATCGCCTCGTCCACGCCGGTCGCGACGGGCTCGCCACCCCGCTCGCCCCGCATCAGACCCGTGGAGAGCCGTCCGGCCGCGGCCATCATGTCCGCACTCGCGGCCCCCTTCGTGCACAGGCAGCCGAAGTTGGCGGGGTGCGCCTTGTCTCCGGACGTCTTCGCGACTCGACGGCGGCCGTCGGCAGGGTCCCGCGTGAGGTCGAGCACGATTCCGCAGCCGACCCCGCAGTACGAGCAGACCGTGCGGACTCTGCCGCCCTTCGAGCCAGATGCCACCGAAACTCCCACCCGCCGCGCGCGTACCGTCCCGAGCCGGGATGGACCCGTCGACGACGGACATCCCACGATCAGCACCGTAGGAAGATCGAATTTCCGGCCGGTCACACACCCGGAACGCCCCGGGTTACACCCCGCGCACACCCTGCGACCGGGCCGTGTGAGACACAAGATCCGCTCGCCGAGCCAGCCTAGGCCATCGTCAACTGCCCGATCTCCTCCTACTCGGTCACCAAGTGAACCGGAGGCCTCAGCCCGCTCCCCCGGGACGGCGGGCTCACGTCTCCCTGGCTCAGTCGTCGGCGCCCCACCGCATCAGGTTCTGGAACAGCTCGGCCTGCTCGATCGCGTCGTCCAGGGCGTTGTGGGTATGGGCCCGCGAGGACAGCAGATGGGCGGGCATCGACCGCTTCGTCGCCCGATTGACCTGCACGGCGGCCTTGGCGGCGTACAGCGTCTTGATGTCCATGCAGCGGGAGTGCCCGAACGGCGAGCCGGCGTCCGCGAACCGCATGAAGTACCAGTACATCCACATCCAGTCGTACCCCAGCGGATACGCGACGAAGACCGGAACGGCCCCCGACTCCTCGGCCACCCCGCCGAGCCAGGCTGCCGCGGCATTCATCCCCTCGGCAGGCTCCCGCCCTTCCCGCGCCAACCGCCCCCGATCGAGCCCACTGACCGCGAGTGCCTCCGGGTCGTAGCCGTCACTGATCGGCTTGAGCTCAGCGTAGAAGGTCCGCTCGGCAGGATCACAAGCCGTGAACCCGTCGCCGTCATGCACCCCCGCGACGGCAAGCCCGAAACTCGACATGGAAAACGGCCCGGGCACGGGCCCGTCGGCCTCCACGTCGGCCGACACATAGAACTCGGCTTTCGCCATAACTTCCCCCTCCTCAGAACCACCTGCAGGCTTCTGTCAGGAACCTCCGCTCTCAAGGCCATTCGAACTGGCCTTTGAAGAGTCGATCATCGTCATCCATGCGAACGCGCGTTGTCCAGTCGGAAAGTCGACGGGCGAGGGCGGGCGACGTGCGACGGGCGACGTGCGACGGGCGAGTCACAGCAATGGTCAAGGTCATCCGCATCGGTCAGCGCTTGACCGGCTTCCTCCCCCACGCAGTGAGCATCCCGGCCGAAAGTGCCGCGCATTCCTCCGAGTCCAGGTAGCGGATCGCCGTGTCGACGAACGCGTCGTCCACGAGGCCGGTGGCGCGCATCGCGGCTCGGCTGCGCTCCCAAGTGTCCGCCCAGAAGCGGCTGATGGGGCTGCCGGGCTCCAGTGGTGGCACGTGGATCTCTGCAGCGACGGGTTCGAGCCCGGCTCTGCGCAGGAGGTGCGGGTACGACGGTACCCAGGAGACGTCGGTGCCGATGGTCTCGCGCAGCCCCCGCCACATCGCGCGCATCACCTCGCTGTACGGCGTGGGAGGCGTCCGGTCGCTCGTCAGGTCGATCGCGTCGCTGAGGACCAACACACCGCCTGGCGCGACGAGTTCGGCGAGGCGGCCGATGAGGCGCTCGTGTTCGGGGAGGTGCATCAGGACGAAGCGCGCGTGGACGAGCCGGAACCGGCCGGGGGCGAAGTCCGGGGCGGTGACGTCGGCTTCCCGTACCTCGAGTCCCGGTACCGGCCGCTCGCGGAGGAACCGTACGTCACGGTCCACCGCGAGGACGCTCTCCACCCCCGCCTCTTCCAGCAGCCGGCGGGAGACCGTGCCCGTCCCGGCGCCGACGTCGAGGCAGTGCCACCCGGGACCCGCCCCCAGGGTGCGGAGCCGGGCCATGGTGATGTCGTCGTACGCGAGGGCACCGAAGTCGATGCGCTCACCCTCGCCCGCCTGTTCGGGGCGGAACACCGCCTCGCCGTAGCGGCCGCTTTCCTGCGCGTCCGGGTCGTCACGCTCATCCATGGCCGGATCTCTTCACACTGTGGCGTGATGCCGGACTAGGCGCGCCGCGCCTGAGCCGATCGGCCCAAGGCGCGCCGCCCCGAGGCCGGGGAACCAGAGGGAGTCGGCTGGATCTCGGGCGTACGGAGTGGCCGACCCGGGCAGGTCGTGATCATGACAGACACCCCCTCCGTCGGCCTCGAACCCGCCCCCGGTCGCCCCACCGCCGTCCCGCCCCAGCGCCCGCTCCGTCAGTTGCTGGCGGCCTCCGTCGGCAACGCGGTCGAGTGGTACGACTGGTACGCGTACACCTTCCTCGCGGCCTACATCGCCAACCAGGTCTTCCCCAAGGGCTCCGGCAACTCCCTCGTCCCGCTCCTGTCGACCTTCGCCGTCTTCGCCGTCGGCTTCTTCATGCGGCCCGTCGGCGGGCTCCTCATGGGTGCCGTGGCGGACCGGCGCGGCCGGCGGACCGCGCTCACCGTCACCATCCTCCTCATGGGCGGCAGCAGCCTGCTGGTCGGCCTCACCCCGACGTACGCGGCCGCCGGCGTCCTCGCGCCCGTCGTGCTCGTCGTCGCCCGGCTGCTCCAAGGGCTTTCGGTGGGAGGGGAGTTCGCCGCCTCGACCACCTTCCTCGTCGAATCCGCCGGACCCCGGCGGCGCGGACTCTTCTCGTCCTTCCAGTACGTCTCCACCTCCGCCGGACAGCTCGCCGCCTCCGGGACGGCCGCCCTGCTCGTCGCCGTGCTCGGGGACGACGGGATGAACGGCTGGGGCTGGCGGATCCCCTTCCTCCTCGGAGCCGTCCTGAGCCTCGCCGGCTTCTGGATCCGCCGCGGCGCCGAGGAGACCCACGACGTCGGGCGGCAGGACGCGCCCCGACCGCGCCTCTTCGAGGCGCTGCGGCGCCATCCCCGCGCCTCGCTGCTGATCTGCGGCATCACGGCCGGCGGAACCCTCGCGTACTACACATGGACCTCCTACCTCCCGACGTACGCTGAGCTCAACACCGGTATCGACAAGGCGGACGCACTGCTCGCCGGGACCCTGTCGCTGGCGTTCTTCGCCCTTCTCCAGCCGGTCGGCGGGCTGCTCTCGGACCGGTTCGGGCGCAGGCCGCTCCTGCTCTTCTTCGGCCTCGGTTTCGCCCTGCTCGGCGTGCCGCTGCTGCGCGCCCTCGACGGTTCGTTCGGCTCGCTCCTGCTGGTGCAGTGCGCGGGCATGGTGCTGCTGACCGGCTTCACCTCGATCTCGGCGGCCGTGAACGCCGAGATGTTCCCCGCCCGCGTCCGCGCGGCCGGGATCGGCTTCCCGTACTCGCTCACGGTCGCGGTCTTCGGCGGAACGGCGCCGTACGTCGGCACGCTCTTCAAAGAGCTGGACCGGCCGGGTCTCTTCCCCTGGTACGTCGCGGTCCTCTGCCTGGTCTCCTCGGCGGTGTACTTCCGGCTGCCGGAGGCCGCCCACAAGGAGCTGGACCGCTGAGGCGGTGCCCCGAGCGAGGAGATCAGGCGACGGGCCGTGGGCGGGCCCGGTTCGCGGGGAGCCACATCGGGACGATCGCGGCCGCCGCCAGCAGGTCGGGCAGGGCGTTGCACGCGGCCCACCAGGCCGGCTCCACGCCGTCCATGCCGAAGTCACCGACCCGGAACAGCACAAGCCCCGCGCCGATGACGGTCAGGACGATCCGGGCCCAGCCACGTCCGGCCCGCATCCACACCGCGACGGCCACCCAGGTGCCCAGGAGCAGGGCCAGGACACCGGCCGAGACGGCCAGCCGTGTGACCGCCTCCCCGCGCCCCGCGTACTCGGTCAACTCGTCGAGCCCCGTGGGCGCGACGACGAAGGCGCCGAGGAACCAGACGGCCACTTCCGCCGCCACGGCGGCCAGCGTGACCGCCCAGGCCACCTGGAACCCTCCCGGGCGCTCCGGGCCCATGCGCATGTTCGTGCTCGTGATGTCGCTCGTCATCCCGGCCTCCCTCGGGCTCCCCCTACGAGGGGCGAATCGCGGCTCCACGGTTCCCTCGCCACCGACTCCGCCTCCGTGGTGATTCCGTGGTCAGCACGGAGGCGGCCCGTACCCCCGCCGGGCGAGGCTGTGACCACAACGAACGGGCCGCCGGCCCACCACGACGGGAGTAGCCATGACCAGCAAGGCCATCACCACGACGGGCAACACGACCAGCACGGCGTACGAGGGCTTCACGGCCGAGGAGCGGGCCGCGATGAAGGACCACGCGCAGGAGCTGCGCGCGGCGGCGCGGCGCGGTTCGCGCGCCGACAAGGCGGCGGAGGCGGAACGCGACGTGCTCGCGAAGATCGCCGACATGCAGGACTCGGACCGGACGATGGCCGAGCGCCTCCACGCCGTCATCACCGCCGCCGCCCCCGCCCTCGCGCCGAAGCTCTGGTACGGCATGCCCGCCTACGCGCTCGACGGCAAGGTCCTCTGCTTCTTCCAGAGCGCGGAGAAGTTCAAGGCGCGTTACGCGACGCTCGGCTTCAGCGACCTGGCGCGACTGGACGCGGGCCCCATGTGGCCCGCGGGCTTCGCCCTGACGGAGGTGACGCCCGAGGTGGAGGCGCGCGTCGGCGAGCTGGTGAAGCAGGCCGTGCGCTGAATGCGCGTCCGTGCGCCGAGTACGCGTCCGTGTGGCTCGATACGCGTCCGTGCACACGGTACGTATCCGTGCGCTCGGTACACGGGCGTGCGCCCGGTACGCGGCCTTCCGTCGCGTACCTGACATGCGCTATGCACGTCACCGGGCGCCACGTGCGCCCGGTGCTGCACCCGCACGGATGAGCGCCGCCGGAAACCGGCTCCGCCTGCGGCACGGGGCCGGTCGTTCGTCGGACAGTGAGCTGATCATGCGTCAACCACTCCGAGGAGAGAGCTGGATGGGCAGTCACCTGGTCCTTCGAGTCCGTAGGACGCTCACCGTCGTGGCGCTGGCCGCGACGACCGCGCTGGCGCTCCCCGCCACCCCGACCACCGCAGCCGACCCCCGGGCGGCCACGGTCGCCCGGACGCCCACGGCCACCGCCGACCGGAAGGCCCCCGCCTTCGACACCGCCCCCGCCCGCGCCGCACTTGAGCGTCTGCTGGCCACCCGGGCCGCGCAGTTCACGCTCGTCCCGATCGCCCGGGCCGCCGGCTCCGAGGAGGACTCCTTCGCCGTCTCCGGCCGGGCCGGGGCCATCGTCGTACGGGGCACGTCACCGGCCACGCTGCTCACCGGCGCCGGGTGGTACCTGGAGCACGTCGCCGGGGTCGACATCGGCTGGCCCGGAGACAGCCTCGGCCGCCTGCCCGCCACGCTCCCGGCGGTCGACGGCGAGATCACGCGCACGGCGAGCGTGCCCCACCGCTACGCCCTGAACGACACCGACGAGGGCTACTCCGGCGCGTACCGGGACTTCACCTCGTACCAACGCGACATCGACCTGATGGCGCTGCACGGCGTGAACGAGGTCTTCGTCCCGACCGGCGCCGAGTACACGTACTACGAGACCTTCCGGCAATTCGGCTACAGCGAGGCCGAGTTGCGTGCGTGGATTCCCGGTCCGGCCCACCAGGGCTGGTGGCTGCTGCAGAACCTGTCCGGCTTCGCGGGCCCCGTCTCCCACCAACTCGTCGACGCCCGCGCGGAACTGGGCCGAAAGATCGCCGACCGGCTGCGCGCGCTCGGCATGACCCCCGTCCTGCCGGGCTTCTTCGGCACGGTGCCGCCCGGCTTCGCCGACCGCAACCCCGGCGCGGTCACCGTGCCGCAGGGCAACTGGGTGGGGTTCGAGCGCCCCGACTGGCTGGACCCGACGGGACCCGTCTTCGACCGGGTGGCCGCCACCTTCTACCGCGTGCAGCGGGAGAGGTTCGGCGCCACGGACATGTTCAAGATGGACCTGCTGCACGAGGGCGGCAGCTCCGGTCCCGTCGACGTCCCGAGCGCGGCCGGCGCGGTCCAACAGGCCCTGGAGACCGCCCATCCCGGCGCCACCTGGGTCATGCTCGGCTGGCAGGACAACCCGTCGGCGGCCCTCCTCGACGGAGTGGACCGCAGCCGACTCCTCGTCGTCGACGGCCTCTCCGACCGGTACGACGACCTGGACCGGGAGACCCATTGGGGCGGTACGCCCTACGCCTTCGGCACGATCCCCAACTTCGGCGGCCACAGCGGTCTGGGCGCCAACACCGGTGCGTGGCTGAGCCGTTTCCACGCGTGGCTGGCGAAGCCCGACAGCGCGCTGCGCGGCATCGCGTACCTGCCGGAGGCCACCGGCGGCAGCCCCGCGGCCTTCGACCTGTTCACCGAACTCGCCTGGCAGCGCGAGCCGATCGACCAGGCGTCCTGGTTCGCCACGTACGCCGCCCGCCGCTACGGCGGTGAGGACCCGCACGCGACCGCCGCCTGGGAGCAGTTGCGCCTCGGCCCGTACAGCATGCCCTCCGGCAGCTGGAGCGAGCCGCAGGACAGCCTTTTCACCGCCCGCCCGAGCCTGACGGCGGTCCGCGCCGCGCGGTGGAGCCCGTCCACGATGCGCTACGACCCGGCGAGCGTGGAGCTCGCGCTCGCGGAGCTGCTCCAGGTGGCCCCGGCACTGCGGACCACGGACGCGTACCGCTACGACCTGGTCGACGTGGCCCGCCAGGCGCTCACCAACCGCAGCCGGGTCCTCCTCCCCCGGATCAAGTCGGCGTACGAGGCCAAGGACCTGGCCGGCTTCCGGGCCCTGGTGGGCGAGTGGAACGCCGACATCGAGCTGCTCGGTCGGCTGGTCGGCTCCGACCGGCGCTTCCTGCTCGGGCCGTGGCTCACCGACGCCCGGTCCTGGGGCGCGGACGCCGCCGAGCGCGACCGGCTCGAATACGACGCCCGCTCGATCCTGACGACCTGGGGCGACCGCGTGCCGAGCGAGGGCGGCCTGCGCGACTACGCCAACCGCGAGTGGTCAGGGCTCCTCCAGGACCTGTACGGGCCGCGCTGGCGCACGTACTTCGCGGATCTCGACCGCGCTCTCGTCAGCGGTACGGCTCCGGCCGCGATCGACTGGTTCGCGGTGGACGACACCTGGGCGCGCGGCCACGCGACGTACCCGACGCGTCCGGCCGGCGACCCGGTGGCCCTCGCGGGCGAAGTCCTGGCGGCGCTGCGCGCCGACTCGTCGAAGGGTTGAACGTTTCGGTACCCCGGCGCGTACTCACTCCGCAAGGAGATCGAATCTGGTCCCGTCCCAACGGGTCCCAACGAAACCGGTCCCGTCGAAACCGATGGGGAACCGATCGGAACGCAAGGGGAGTGCGATGAGTGGTGTGGCACGTCGGACGGTCGTCGCGGCGGCGAGTGGCGCGGGCCTGGCGGCGGCGCTGACCGCCTGCGGAGGCGGCGGCACGAACGACAAGGGCAGCGGCGGCGGGGCGGACGCGCCGCAGGAGGCCGGAGCCGCGCTCGCGAAGACGGCGGACATCCCGGTGGGCGGCGGCAAGGTCCTTGACGGTCAGGGCGTGGTGATCACCCAGCCGAAGGCGGGCGAGTTCAAGGCCTTCTCCTCCAAGTGCACCCACCAGGGCTGCGCGGTCAGCGGTGTCGCCGACGGGGTGATCACCTGCCCCTGCCACCAGAGCAAGTTCGACGCGTCGGACGGCAGCGTGAAGGGCGGCCCCGCCACCGCGCCGCTGCCGCCGACCCCGATCAAGGTGGAGGGGGACTCGATCACGCTCGCGTGACGCACCTCGGACTCTTCACGTGCGCGTGACACACCTCGGACGCTTGACGTGCGCGTGACGCACGTCGGGTGCTTCACGCGCGCGTGACGCGCCGCGGGCTCTTCCAGCAGCTCAGCACGTCTTCCGTCGTGGTGACGGTGGAGACGAGCGCGAGCGTGTGACGGATCATCGCGGGGGTGTAGTCGGCCGGCACCCCCGCGATGGCGTCCCCGGGCACGACCACGGTGTATCCGAGGTTGACCGCGTCGAAGACGGCGTTGGGGATCGCCACGTTGGCCGAGACGCCGGTGACGACGAGCGTGCGGCAGCCGAGGTTGCGCAGCAGCGGGTCCACATCGGTCCCGGCGAGGGGCGAGAGCCCGTGCAACCTCCGTACGATCAGGTCCTGTTCGGAGACCTCGATGGGCTCGGCGATGCGAACCGCCGTACTCCCACTGTGCTGTTGGACGGGCAGCCGGGCCGCGGCCCGGAAGAGCCGGGCGTTGGTATTGGCTCCGCGCCCGTCGGGCCGCCGTTCGGCGACCGCGTGCAGCACCTGGACGTCGGCCTCGTGCGCGGCCGCGACCAGCCGGGCGACGTTGGCCAGCGCGCCCGACGAGCGGACGGCGGTGGCCAGTTCGGGCAGGGCGCTGTCCCGGCCGACGACTCCCTGCTGGCACTCGACGGTGAGCAGCACCGTTCCGGCCGGTTCGAGCTGCTCCTGGAGCTGCGCCCACTGTTTCCCACTGGCCATGATCGTCTCCCCTGTCCCCGCACCGCGTCTGGCGTACTCCGGGCGGGGGAGGCTAGCCACCCTTGCCCCAGGAGGGAAGAGCGCCCATGATTTCTGACATTCCATCAGAATCCATGGGACTCCATCGGAATGACAGAGAAGGGGCGGACGATGACCGTCGCACAGCGCCGTGGACGCCGGATCATGATGACCCCGGAAGAGCTGGACAGCTTCCTCACCGAACAGCGCACCTGCCGGGTCGCGACCGTCTCCGCGGACGGCCGCCCCCATGTCGGCGCCCTCTGGTTCGTCTGGGACGGCACCTCGCTCTGGCTCTACTCGATCACCAGGAGCCGCCGTTGGGCGGAGCTGCGCGCGAATCCGCGGATCGCGGTGGTCGTCGACGACGGTGTGGAGTACGGAGAGCTGCGGGGCGCCGAGCTGTCGGGCACGGCCGTCTTCGTCGGCGAGGCCCCGCGCACCGGCGAACCGTGCCCCGAACTCGACGTGCCGGAGCGGCTGTTCGCCGCCAAGAACTTCGGCCTGGACGTGATGCCGCACGACGGCCGGCACGCCTGGCTGAAGCTGACCCCGGACGCCGTCGCGTCCTGGGACTTCCGCAAGCTGGCCTCCCTCTGAAGGGCCGGGCGAGACGTACGCACGTCTCCGCCCCGCACCTCAGAGGCTCAGCGGCCCCCCGACGCCCTGCAGCGCCTCGACCGCCGCCCGGATGGACGGCCGCCGGTCGGCGTCGCCGCGCCAGGTCGCGTAGATGTGCCGCTTCACCTTCTGCCGTACCGGCACGAACGCGATCCCCTCCGGTGTCGGTCCGCGACCGAGGCGCGGGGTGACGCACACCCCGAGCCCGGCGGCGATCAGCGCGAGCTGGGTGTGGTGCTCCCCCGCGAGATGGGCGATGCGCGGCTCCATGCCCTGCGAGCGCAGGGTGAACATGAGCCAGTCGTGGCAGAACTCGCCCTCTGGCCAGGAGACCCAGTCGTCGTCGCCGAAGTCGATCAGGTCCACCTCGTCCCGCCCGGCCAGCGGATGCCCGGCGGGGACGGCGACGTCCGCGGCGTCGTCCAGGAGGTGGACGCGTTCGAGCCCGCCCGGCACCGGGGCGCGCTTGTTGCTCCAGTCCAGGACGATCGCGAGGTCGGCGTCGCCCCGCAGGACCTCACGAATACCCTGCTCCGGCTCCAGCTCGGTGGTCTTGACGCGGAGATCGGGGTGGGCGGTGCGCAGCGCGGCGAGGGCGCCCGGCAGCAGCCCGCGCGCCGCCGTGGGGAAGGCCGCGATCCGCACCTCGCCGACCACCTGTCCGCGCTGCGCCTCGATGTCCGCCTGCGCGAGCTCCACCTGCGACAGGATGCGCGCCGCGTGCTCGGCGAGCAGCAGCCCGGCGTCGGTGAGCCGGACACCCCGGCCGTTCTTGGCGAGCAACTGCTGGCCGATCTCCCGCTCCAGCTTGGACAGCTGCTGCGACACGGCCGAGGTGGTGACGTGCAGGCCGTCGGCCGCACCGCTGACCGATCCGTGCCGTGCGACGGCGTCCAGGGTCCGCAAGCGCTCCAGGTTCAACATGTAAGCAATACTAAGGGGAGCGCTTCACTTAATCTCGCTTGTTCTACGAGGTTGAAGCATCCACCCTTAGGGGCATGAGCTCCGCGACCTCTCCGCCCGCCGACCCCGCCTCCGCCACCTCCCTCACCTCCCCCGCCTCCGCCGAAGCCGCTCCCGAAGCCTCCCCCTCCCGCCGTTCACGCCTTCTCGACTGGCGGGTCCGCTTCGGCGTACTGGCCCTGATCTGGGGCTTCAGCTTCGTCTTCATCAAGGTCGGCACGGAGGGGTTCGCGCCGTTCCAGGTGACCTTCGGCCGCCTGTTGTTCGGTACGGCGGTGCTGGCCGTCGCGATGCTGATCAAGCGCGAGCGGCTGCCGCGCGGCCGCCGCACCTGGCTCCACCTGACGGTGGCCGCGTTCCTGCTCAACGCACTGCCGTTCTCGCTCTTCTCGTACGCCGAGCTGACCATCCCCTCGACGCTCGCGGGCATCTGCAACGCCACGACACCCCTGTGGGGCATGGTCCTCTCGCTGGTCGCGCTCTCCGAGGACCGCCCGACGCGGGTGCGCGCGGCGGGGCTCGGCATCGGCTTCATCGGGGTCCTGACGGTGCTCGGCGCCTGGCAGGGCTTCTCCGGACTGGACGTCACGGGTACGGCGATGGCCCTGCTCGCCTCGTTCAGCTACGCGGTCGGCTGGATCTATGTCCGCCGTACGCTGGCCGGCACGGGCGCGTCGAACCTCTCGCTCGCCGGCTCCCAGGTGGGGCTCGCGACACTCCAACTGGCGGTGGTGACACCGCTGTTCACGTCGCTCCCGTCGACGGTCGAGGTCGTTCCGCTGCTCGCCGTGATCGCCCTGGGCGCGCTCGGCACGGGGTACGCGATGCTCCTGCAGTACGGGGTCGTGGCCGAGGTCGGCCCGACGACGGCGTCGATGGTCACGTACTTCATCCCGGTGATCGCCACGGCGGCCGGCGTGGCCCTCCTGGACGAGCAGCTCGCGTGGAACACCCCGGTCGGCGCGGCGATCGTCCTCGCGGGCGCGGCCCTGACCCAGCGCCGAGCCCCGTCCAGACACCCGAAGACCACACCGATCGCCCAGGGGACCTCTTCCGCCCCCGCAGCACCGACCCCGGACCGCCACCCGGCAGCCCGCACCTAAGCACCCCGCCCCAAGCCTCAGCCGTAGCTCCTGGCCGGCGCCGGTCCCGACGCGTTCGCGACCGCGTCGGCCAGGGGCTCGATGTCCTCCTGCCGCAGGCCGGAGACGGTGACCCGGACGGCCGGTCCGGTGCCGAGGCGGAAGCGGGCGCCGGGAGCCACCGCCCACCCCGCGCCGAGGAGCCGGGTCACCGCGCCCGTCTCGTCGGCGACGGGGACCCACACGTTCATGCCGCTCCGCCCGTACGCCTCGACCCCGCGCCGCTCCAGGGCCCGTACGAGCCGGTCGCGCCGCGCCGCGTACGCCCTCGCGACGGCCGCCGGGTCCACCGCGCCCGTGGCCCACAGGTGGGCGACCGCGCGCTGGAGGATCCTGCTGACCCAGCCGGGGCCGAGCCGCTGGCGCCCGAGGACCCGGTCGACGGTCTCGGCGTCGCCGGTCAGGCAGGCGACCCGCAGGTCGGGCCCATAGGCCTTGGCCACGGACCGTACGAAGGCCCAGTGGCGGGTCACCCCCGCGAGCGGCGACAGCGGCAGGTCGACGATGCCGTGCCCGTGGTCGTCCTCGATGAGCAGCACGTCGGGGTGGTCGGCGAGTACGCGGCGCAGGGCCTCGGCGCGCTCGGCGCCCACGGCCGCCCCGGTCGGGTTCTGCGCCCGGTCGGTGACGATCACCGCGCGCGCCCCGTCGCGCAGCGCCCCCGCCACGGCCGCCGGCAGCGGGCCGTCGTCGTCGACCGGGATCGGGACCGGCCGCAGCCCGAGGGCCGGTACGAGGTCGAGGAGGCTCCCCCACCCGGGGTCCTCGACGGCGACGGCGTCGCCGGGCCTGAGGTGGACCGCGAGGACCCTTTCGATCGCGTCCAGCGCCCCCGAGGTGACGGCGATCGGCCCGTCGGGGACCCCGTCCGCGTCGAACGCGGCGCGCGCGAGCCGCGCGAACCCCTCGTCCACGGGGGCCTCCCCGTACAGCCCGGGCCGCTCCGCCTCCCGCCGCGCGGCCTCGGCGAACGCCGCGCCGAGCGGGGGCAGCAGCTCCGGGTCGGGGTTGCCCTGACTGACGTCCCGTACGCCAGGCGGCGCCTCCACCCGGATCGACCCGCGGGCCGTCGTCGCGGGTTTGGCCCGCACCCGGCTGCCCCGCCGCCCGTCCGTCTCGATGACCCCGCGCTCGCGCAGCGTCCGGTACGCGGCGGCGACCGTGTTCGGGTTCACGCCGAGCGCGCCCGCCAACTCCCGCATGGGCGGAAGAAGTTGACCGGGCTCCAGCGCACCCGTACCGACCCCGCGCTCGACGCTGGCGGCAATCTCCGATGCGCGACGACCTTCGATCCGATACTCTCCTAGCACAAACGACATTATGCACTAGTGCAATGGAGATCGCAATGACGACGGCCACGCCAACAGACGCCGCAGACGCCGTAGACGCCTACAAGCCGACCGAGCGGACCGTCCCGACCCGCTCCCGCGACCGCGCCTCGTACGACCGCGCGCTGGTGCACTCGATCCTCGACGAGGCGTACGTCTGCCACCTCGGCTTCGTCCGCGACGGCGCGCCCGTCGTCCTGCCGACGCTCTACGGCCGGATCGGCGACCGCCTCTACGTCCACGGCTCCACCGGCTCGCGCCCCCTGCGCATGGCGGGCTCGGGCGAGGAGGCCCCCGGGCTGCCGGTCTGTCTGACGGTGACGCACGTCGACGGCCTGGTCCTGGCCAAGTCGGCGTTCCACCACTCCATGAACTACCGCTCCGTCGTGGTCCACGGCACGGCCCACCAGGTCACCGACCCCGAGGAGCTGCGCACCGCCCTCGACGCCCTGGTCGACCACGTCGTCCCCGGCCGCGCCGCCGACTCCCGCCGGGCCAACGCCAAGGAGCTGGCCGCGACGGCCGTCCTGCGCCTGGACCTCGACGAGGTCTCCGCCAAGCTCCGCACGGGCGGCCCGAACGACGACCCGGAGGACGCGACGCTCCCCCACTGGTCCGGCGTGGTCCCGGTACGCAAGACCTACGGCACCCCGATCCCGGCGGACGACCTGGACCCGTCGATCACCCTTCCCGCCTACCTGGCCACCCCCTGAGGACCGACCCGCCATGCTGATCCACCCCTGGGACGCCGCCCACGACTCCGACGAGTGGCGCACGTGGCTGTCCCGGCACGACTTCGGCCAGCTCGCCGTCAACGGACCGCCCGGCGAGCCGCCGTGGGTGCAGCCGCTGCACTTCCGGTACGACTCCGAGCCCGGCCCCTACGGGCAGGTGCTCACCCATCTCGCCCGCCCCAACCCCCTGTGGCGGGCGCTGGAGGAGAACCCCACGGTCCTGCTGAGCGTGGTCGACGACTACGCCTACGTCCCGGGCCCGTGGGCGGCCCCCGAGGGAGCCCCGCCCGAACACGGCACGCCGACCTCCTTCTACGCCGCCGTCCAACTGCGCTGCACGGCCCACGTGGTCGACGACCCGGCGGAGAAGGCGGAGCTCCTCAACCGCCAGGTCGCCCACTTCCAGCCGGAGGGCGGCACCGCCCCGGTCGCACCAAGCGAGGCCCCTTTCGGCCGCCTGCTGGCGGGCCTGCGGGGCGTACGCCTCGACGTGACGGACGTCCGCGCCAAGTTCAAGTACGCCAATCACAAGCCGGAACCGGTGCAGGACGCGATCGTGGTGGGCCTGACGACGCGCGCCGCCAGAGGCGACGCGGAGGCGGCGACCCACCAGCTCCGCCGCCGCCCCGCGAGCTCGAACTAGGGCACCTTCGTATCGATCCGGCCGGAGCGGCGGCCCGCCGGCGCCCCCCGCACTCGGACTAGGCCGGAGCGGCGGCCCGCCGCCGCACCGCGGCCGACCGCGCCTCGGCGAGCGCGAGCCCCGTCACCGCCGCGAGCAGCACCAGCGTGCCCACAGCCGTGGCGGCGGCCAGCTCCTCGCCCAGTACCGCGACGGCGATCACCGCCGCGCTCACCGGCTCCAGAAGCATGATCACCGACACCGTGGCGGCCCTGACCACGGCCGCCCCGGCGAAGTACAGCGCGTACGCGAGCGCCGTCGGCACCGCCGCGACATAGATCACCAGCACGAGCACCTCCACCGGCTGACCCGTCCGCGGCAGCAGGCCCCCGGGGGACTCCAGGAGAGCCATCGGCAGCAGCCCCACCGCGCCGATCGCGAAGGCCCACGTGGTCGTCGACAGAGCGTCCGAGCCGCCCCCGTCCCGCCCGAGCCACCGGGTGAGCAGCGTGATCGCCGCGTACCCGGCGGCCGAGAGCACGGCGAGCCCCACCCCCACGGGCCTGACCTCGCCGCCCTCACCGCCGAGGACGAGCACACCGAGCCCCAGGAGAGCACCGGTCACGGCCAGCGCTCCCCCGCGGCCGAGCCGTTCACCCATGCCGAGCCGGGCGCCGACGGCGATCAGGACGGGGCCGGCGCCGAGCGTGACGACGGTGCCGACCGCAAGCCCGGTGGCCTCGACGGCGGCGAAATAGGCGCTCTGGAAGACGGTGAGACCGACCCCCGTACCGAGGATCCGGATCAGCCGCCTCCGGCGCGGCTCGGCCACCGCGCCCGCACTCCGGCGCGGCCGCAGGGCAAGCGCCCCGAGCAGCAGGACGAGTCCACCGGCGCACCGCCAGAAGGAGAGGGCCAGCGGCCCCATGTCGCTGACCCGAAAGATCAGAGAAGCCGCGGCGCCCGCGGTGCCCCAGGCGATTCCGGCGACGATCAGATAGAGCAGACTCCGCCCGACGGCAGGCATGGCCGTCACGGACGAGGACAGCGAAGAGTTCGACACGTGCTTCTTCTCCGTACGAAAACAGGGGATGTGGTCGCTCGACTCCGCACGCGGGCAGCGACGAACCGCTCGGGGACTGCCCGAGCCCGGTCTTCGTCAGAGAGAACGCCGCCCGCGCCTAGGCGGCAGGAGGCGGAAGCACGGCCGAATGCATGATCCTCACCCTAGGCTCCGGTCCGCCCGGCGGACAACTCGGATTCGTCGTGCGCGGTCTGTACGGAACCGGCCACAGGCTCGACGGACGCCGCCTTCGGGGTCGACGACTGGGCGATGAACGCGCCGACGAGGACCACCGCGCCGCCGATGATCTGCGGCGCCCCCAGGTGTTCGCCGAGCAGCACCCAGGCCAGGACCGTCGCGATGACGGCCTCCAGGCAGGCGACGACACCGGCGACCTGGGGTGAGAGGCGGCGGACCGAGACGACGCCGGTGACGTACGCGAGGACGGTGGCGATCAGCACGATCCAGCCGAGGAGCAGCCAGGCGGCCACACCCGTACCGTTCATGTCCGCGTCGCCGCCGAGCAGGGACCAGTCCATCCCCCACGGCCGGGCGATCACGGTGAGGACGAGCGCGCCGATGAGGAGTCCGTACGCGATGACGCCCAGCGGGTCCACCGGGTCGGACTCGTCGCCGCCGTGGTCGGAGAGGACGAAGTAGCCGACCTGGCAGCACGCGGCGCCGAGCGCCAGAAGAAGTCCGAGCAGGTCGAAGGTGAGTCCGGACCAGACCTGGACGACGCAGGCGAGGCCGCCGACGGCGAGGACGACGCCGAGCGCGGCGGCGCGCGTGACCGGCCGGCGCTGGACGAAGCGGACCCAGCCGAGGACGAGCGCGGGCGCGAGGTACTCGATGAGCAGCGCGACGCCGACCGGGATCCGGGAGATCGAGGCGAAGTAGAAGGCCTGGACACCGGCCACGGCGAGGAGACCGAATCCGGCGAGCAGGGCCGGCTTGCGCCGCAGGAGGTCGCGGTGGCGCCAGGCCACGGGCAGCATGACGAGCGCGGCGCCGGCGACCCGGAGCCACACCACATGGAGCGGGTCGAGCCCCGCTTCGATGAGCGGCTTCGCCGCCACACCCGAACCGCCGAATGCGAAGGCCGAGGCCAGGGCAAGTCCCAGGCCGGCGCTTCTCCCCTGAGACGCGTGCATCGGGCCATCATGACAGGACGGCGTCAGGAGCGTCACCCCCGTCACACCTGTTGAGACAGCTCCCCGATCCGGTCGGCGAGAGCGCGCGGATCGACCCCGGCCCGGCCGAGCACCTCGACGGCCCTGCTCTCCGGGTCCGCGGCGATGACGGCCAGCAGATCGAGGCCCCGCGCCCGCTGGTCGCCGCGCAGCGCGGCCCGCTCCCAGGCGCCGCCCATCGCGGCGGCCGCCGTGGGCGACCAGCCGGCCGCGGCCGCTGCTGCCGCCGTGTCCCGTACGACCTCCAGGGCGCCGGAGTCCTCTACGGAGCCGCGCCACCGAAGCCCGTAGCCGATCGAGCGCTGGACGAGATAGCCGAGCACCCGCGCGAGCTGCGGCGGGCCGCCCTCGAAGGCCGCGCCCACCTCGGGGTCGGACTCGATCAGGGAGTGCAGCAGATGGGCGGTGTCGATCTGCCGGTCGCCGTCCCGCAGGGCCCGGCGGCGCGCGCTGGCCACGACCGTCGCGAGTTCGGCGGTGAGGCGGCCGAGCTGGATCTCCGGGCGGCGGGACGCGAGGAGATCGGGGCGGTGGGACGCGGGCTGCTGCGGTACGCGAGGGACAGGACTATGCACGCTCCCACCTCATCAGCCGACGGCCGCCGGAGCATCCCCGGCGAGAAGCATGTGCGCATCCCACCACAGTTGGGCACAGGCGACCGGATCCTCCTCCTTACGGAGGAGATTGCGCCCGATCACGCCCGAGGGGCGCGCGCCGCCTTGCCCTGCGCCCCGAATGCAACCACGAGGCCCTCCCGTTTCGTCTCCTCAATATGTTCTGGATGGTCGCCCTGCTCGCGCTCGACGGGCGGCAGTACGTCTACCGCGTGTACGCGCCGCGGGACGCGCTGCCGGCCGATCTCTTCTGGGCCGCGTTCCACTGCCACGACGAGAGCGGCGGTCCGCGCGCCTCCGACTGGTTCGACGCGGCGCAGATCTGGTGGATCGGCGACGTCGAAGAACTGACGGTTCATCAGTATTGAATGTTCACGGCCGCCCGGCTACGTTCCGCGACACCAGAGTCGGACGGAACCCGCGAAGGGGTGGTCGTATGGCCGAAGTCAGCGCCGAGACACGGATCGATGCGCCGGCCGAGAAGGTCTGGGCGCAGCTGACGGACTTCTCCTCGTACGGCGAGTGGAACGCCACCCACACCAACTTCCCCAGCGGCGGCCCGGCCTCCCTGGAGACGGGTGCCACCTTCGCGGAGAACATGAAGCTGATGGGCTTCCCCGCCGAGGTGACCTGGACGGTGGAGGAGCTGGAGACCGCGCGCGTCCTGGCCATCCGCGGCAAGGGCCCGATGGGCGTCATCGTGGCGACCCGCTACTCCCTGGCCGCCGACGGCGACGCCACGACGGTACGGATCGACGGCGAGTTCACGGGCGCCGCCGTGTCCCTGATGGCGGGCAAGCTGAAGGACTCGGCGACGGCGGCCCTGAACGAGTCGCTGCGCAAACTGACCGGCCTGGTGGCCTGAGCCCCACACGCACACGGAGGGCCCGTGCGGCGATCGCCGCACGGGCCCTCCGGTATTCCCCCGACCCCGAAGGTCAGTCCTCGTCGGCCAGGATCAGATACAGCTTCTTACGGGCTTCATTGATGACCTCGACGGCCTTCTGCCGCTGCTCGGCGCTGCCGGTCTTCCAGACCTGGCCGAACGCCTCCATCAGACCGAAGCCGGCCTGCCGGATCTCGTTGACGGCGTCCCAGTCGACTCCGCGCCCGGCCTCCTCCCAGGGAGCCTCCGGCCCCGACTCGGCCTCGGTCCGGCCGGTCTCGGTGAGCGTGAACAGCTTCTTGCCGCCCTCGCTCTCGCTGGTGATCAGGCCCTCGTCCTCGAGGAGCTGCAGGGTCGGGTAGACCGAGCCGGGGCTGGGCTTCCACGCCCCGCCGCTGCGCTCGCCGATCTCCTGGATCATCTCGTAGCCGTGCATCGGCCGGTCCTTCAGCAGCGCGAGGATCGAAGCGCGCACGTCTCCGCGCCGCGCCCGGCCCCGGCCGCCTCCATGACCGCGCCCACCGGGGAACGGCCCTCCCCGGAACGGCCCGCCGCCGAACCCCGGCCCGAACGGGCCGAAGGCGGCACGCCGCCGCTCGTCGTCACCACCGCGGAAGCCGCCCCAGCCACGAGGGCCGGGCCCGCAGTCTCCATGTCCGTGTTCGTGTCCATGTGAACGCATCGCAACGCTCCTTCCATCGGGTATACATCGTTGAACGGTCGCGATGCCTCAACGATATATCGGAATACTTCGTTTGCCAACCAGGCTCGAAAAATCCCCGGACCGGAGCGCGCACGAGCGCCAGACTGGGCCCCATGACCCCTACGGACCCCAAGGCCGACCTGCGCTTCTACCTCCAGTCCGCCCGCGACGCGCTGCTCTGGAAGCTCGACGGGCTCTCCGAGTACGACGTCCGCCGCCCGATGACACCGACCGGCACCAACCTCCTGGGCATGGTGAAACACGCGGCGAGCGTGGAGCTGGGCTACCTCGGGGACACCTTCGGCAGGCCGTCGCACGAGGACCTGCCCTGGGTCGAGGCCGGCGCCGAGCCCAACGCGGACATGTGGGCGACCGCCGAGGAGTCACGCCGGCAGATCGTGGGGCTCTACCGCCGGGCCTGGGCGCACGCGGACGCGACCATCGACGCGCTGCCCCTGGACACGGTCGGCACCGTGCCCTGGTGGCCCGAGGGCAGGGACGAGGTGACGCTGCACCACGCCGTCGTACGCGTCATCGCCGACACGCACCGGCATGCCGGGCACGCCGACATCCTCCGGGAATTCATGGACGGCGCCGTGGGGATGAACGAGGGCAACACCAGCATTCCCCCGGGCGACACGGCCTGGTGGAAGGAGTACCGCGACCGCCTGGAGCGGACCGCCCGGGAGGCGGACAAGGCGTAGGCAAAGTCATAGGCACAGACACAGACACAGGCAGACGGGAACACCCGACGCCGGACCGTGGTTCACGTCCCCGGACGGATCGGTCCAGTCCTCCGGAATTGGCCTTGGCCTGCCACTTTCCCGTCACGGTACGGTCCGGTCCATGCGGATCCGAATCGTCGACGCCTTCACCGACCGCCCCTTCTCCGGCAACCCGGCAGGGGTCCTCCTCCTCGACTCCTTCCCCGACGACCACTGGCTCCAGAAGGTCGCCGCCGAGGTCAACCTCTCCGAGACGGCCTTCGCCCACCCCCTCCCCCCGGGCGGCGACGCCGACTGGGCGCTGCGCTGGTTCACACCGGTCGCCGAGGTCGACATGTGCGGCCACGCCACCCTCGCCACCGCCCACGTCCTGCACACCACGGGAGCCGCGACCGGGACCGTCCGGTTCACCGCCCGCTGCGGCATCCTCAGCGCGACGGCGGCGCCGGACGGCTCGATCACCATGGACTTCCCGACCTCGTCCCTCACCCCCGTCGAGACCCCCGCCGGCCTGGAGAAGGCCCTCGGCGCCGAGGTCGTCGCGGTCCACGACACCGCCGCCCACATCGGCGACCTCGTCGTCGA
This sequence comes from Streptomyces sp. NPDC026092, assembly GCF_040638605.1. Lineage (NCBI taxonomy): Bacteria > Bacillati > Actinomycetota > Actinomycetes > Kitasatosporales > Streptomycetaceae > Streptomyces > Streptomyces sp. NPDC026092. Next base: position 18,932 of record NZ_JBEZYN010000009.1, on the reverse strand, counting down.
GCTGCGCGACGAGGCAGCCGTACGCTCCCTCGCGCCCGACCTCGCGACCCTGGCCGGCCTCGCCGAGCGCGGTGTCGTCGTCACCGCCGCCGCCGAACAGCCCGAGCGCGGCTACGACTTCGTCTCCCGGGCCTTCTTCCCCCGCCTCGGCATCGACGAGGACCCGGTCACCGGCAGCGCCCACACCGCGCTCGCCCCGCTCTGGTCCGCCCGCCTCGGCCGCGACGACCTCACGGGGTTCCAGGGCGGCGCCCGTACCGGCATCGTCCGCACCCGGCTGCGCGGCGACCGCACCCTGCTGACCGGCGACGCGGTCACGGTCATCGAAGGCGACCTGCACGCCTGACGCGGCCCCCGGACATGGTGAAGGGGCGTACGGCACCCGGCCGTACGCCCCTTCACCGTGGGCTGCCCTACACCGTGGGCAACCAGTCCACCCGCCCCGCCAGCAGCCCGTACCCCACGAAGGCCACGATGTCGAGCAGCGCGTGCGCCACCACCAGCGGGCCGACGCGCCCCCAGCGGCGGTAGAGGTACACGAAGACGACCCCCATCACGACGTTCCCGATGAAGCCGCCGATGCCCTGGTAGAGGTGGTACGAGCCGCGCAGCACCGAACTCGCCACCAGCGCGGCCATCGGTGTCCACCCCAACTGCCCGAGCCGGCGCAGCAGATAGCCGACGACGATGACCTCCTCCACGACGGAGTTCTGCACCGCCGACAGGATGAGCACCGGGTACTTCCACCACACGTCCGGTAGCGACTCGGGCACCACGGTCAGGTTGAACCCGGCGCCCCGCGCCGCGAGGTAGAAGGCGAGCCCCGCGCTCCCGATCACGGCCGCGACCAGCGCACCCCTGCCGAGGTCGGGCCAGGGCCGGGTCCGGTCGAAGCCGATCGCCCGCATCCCGGTGCCCTCCCGCAGCAGCAGATGCGCGACGAGCAGGACCGGAACGAGCGCCGTGGCGATGCCGAAGAGCTGCCAGGCCAGATCGAGCCACGGCCGCCCGGGCGCGTACGAGCCGTTGAGCGTCGCCGCCTGTTCCTTGAGCCCGCCGGGCTTGGTCAGCGAACCGATGAAGCTGATGAGGGACGACAGTGCGCTCGCACCGAGCGACAGCGCCAGGACGATCAGGGTCTCGGACCGCAGGATCCCGCGCGGAAGGCCGCCGGGCGGCAGGGCATCAGGCACCACTCGTTGATCCGACACCACACCTGTCTCCCATTCCCCATCGCGTTCCGGGTACGGAGATCATGCGTGACGCCCCCCGCCGAGCGCCATTCCGACAGCGGTACAGCCCCTTCGTCCGCCCGGCTACCCGACCCCCACCGGCCAGCGGTGCACCGGCTCGCCGCCCCGCATCAGCTCGGCATACCGGCGGGTCGTGGCCGCGAGGGCCGCGTCGCGGTCAAGGCCGGAGGCGAGCGCCCGGTGGAAGGTGTCGACCTGCCAGGACGCCCCGTTGACCCGTGCCCGGCACCGTTCCTCGATGACCCCGAGGTAGAAGTCGCGGTCGGCCGGCTCGACGTGCCAGGCGTCGAGCCCGGCCGCCGCCAGCGGCAGCAGTTCGTCGAGGACGAGCCGTACGGCCGGTACGGCGGCCACTCCGCCCGAGCGCCCGGGGCGCGGCCAGCGCAGCTCCGCGTCGATCCCGTGGCGGCACGCGGTGTCGAAGTTCGCGGCGGCGTCCTCGAAGGGCAGCCGCTTCCAGACCGGCCGGGTGTCCTCGGCGAGCGCCCGCACCAGGCCGTAGTAGAAGGCCGCGTTGGCGACGACGTCGGTGACCGTCGGCCCGGCCGGCAGCACCCGGTTCTCCACGCGCAGATGCGGGACCCCGTCGACCCAGCCGTACACGGGCCGGTTCCAGCGGTACACGGTCCCGTTGTGCAGGACCAGCTCCTGCAGCCGGGGCACACCGCCCTGGTCCAGGACGCGGAGCGGATCCTCCTCGTCACAGATCGGCAGCAGGGCGGGGAAGTACCGCAGGTTCTCCTCGAAGAGGTCGTACGCGGAGTCCACCCACCGCTCCCCGAACCAGGTGCGGGGCCGCACCCCTTGGGCCTGGAGCTCGGGCGGCCGGGTGTCGGTGGCCTGGGTGAAGAGCGGCGGCCTGGACTCGCGCCACAGCTCGCGCCCGAAGAGGAACGGGGAGTTGGCGCCGACGGCGATCTGGACCGCCGCCACGGCCTGCGCCGCGTTCCACACGGCGGCGAACCGGCCGGGCGTGACCTGGAGGTGCAACTGCACCGACGTACAGGCCGCCTCGGGGACGATCGAGGTGGCCGTGCAGGTCAACTGCTCGACGCCATGGATGTCGAGGGTGAAGTCCTCTCCGCGGGCGGCGACGATCTGATCGTTGAGAAGGGTGTAGCGGTCGACGGCCGAGAGGTTCTCGGAGACGAGATCGTCCTGGGCGAGGGTCGGCAGAATTCCGATCATGATGACGCCGGCATCGACTTCACGGGCCTTGCGATCGGCATATCCGAGGCCGGTCGTGAGTTCCTCCGCGAGCCGATCGAAAACGCGCCCGCCGAGCCGGTGCGGGGCGATGTTCACTTCAAGATTGAATCTTCCCAGTTCCGTCTGGAAATCCGAGCTCGCGATGCGTTCCAGGACGGCCCCATTCACCATCCTGGGCATGCCGTCGGCACCCGCGAGATTGAGTTCGATCTCCAGGCCCATCAGATTCCTCGGCCGGTCGAACCGCTTCTCCGCCAGGAGCCTCGCAAGACCCGCCAGGCACTGCTGGAGCTTCCTGCGGTATCGCTGCCGATCGGACAGGTCGAACCTGTCCGCCACGACCTTCTCCCCCATGGAAGCTTCCCTCCCGATCGGGCGGCCACGGCGACGGCCGCGCGTGTCACGGAACGATGATGCCCACGCGATTGATCCATAACGCCTGCGGAGCGCCCTCGTTGAACGATAGGCTGGAACGAGCAATCGCCCGGCACGTCCCGACGGCATCCGGCAATGGACATATTCCCCGAACATATTCATCGAAAGCATGGGGTCGATATCCGGCCGTCCGCTCCGGTGAAGTTCTCGCAGGCAGACGACCGGCACCCGGCATAAATACGATGAATCGCCTCCGTAGCGAGACCGGATGCGGCCTTGCGCGCAATATCGGCGACCGCTAGCGGAAACATCGTGTGAACACGTCTCGTATAAACTCCGCGAACGAGGCAGAGTGTTGGCACCCGGCCATGGCTTCATGGCCCCTTCGGCCCGGCAGCCCACAGCGCCGTCGTACCTGCCCACGCGTCACCGTGTCTCCTGAGCGAGAGGCGACCCATCATGCTCCGACCCTCCCCGGCCCCCGCGCCGGCCCTGCGCAGTGTCCTCGCGGCCCTCGGTTCCCCCACCGCCGTCCGCGAGGCGCGAACTCCCGCCCTGCGGGCGGCCCAGGGGCCGCTGAGCCCCGAGCTGCCCCTGCCCGTCCACGTCCTCGACGTGCGGGACCAGGTCGTCGACGTACGGGACCAGGTCACCCCGACCGGGCAGCCGCCGCGCACGCGGCTGGCCGGCTGGCGCTTCCTGATCCGGGGCACCGACCGGGCGGTCGCCGCCGCCGACACCATGCTCACCCCCGACGGCTGGTCCTTCTCGCACTTCTTCGAGGGCCCTTACGTCACCGCCACCGAACGCGCCCTGCTGCAGGCCGAGGCGCTGCCCACGACGTACCAGCCGAGGCTGCTGTCCGTACCGGAGTTGTACATGCTGACGCTCTGGCTGCACGGCGACACGGAGTCCGACGGGGCCTCGTCCTCGCCCGACCCTGACGACCTGCTGATCCCGCTCGCCCCGGCACCGCCCGGCATCGCGGCGAACCAGCCGCACCTGGTCGCCGACCTGTTGCCCGTGCTCACCCTGCGGCTGGCGCCCCCGCCGCTGTTCGGCACCCCGGCGCCGGCCTGAGCGGGCCTCGAGAAGCGCACCACGCCCCGCGGCCCGGCCGGCCGCGGGGCGCCCTGCTGCCCGAACCCGCACCCCGGGAGGACGGGTTGTCGCCGAACGACCACCTCGAACACCCCCTCCCCTTACGGGCTAGCCCAGCAGGACTACCCCGAACCACCCGAAGAGACCGCCCAGTTGAGCTGAACCGCCCGCGCGGGTGATACGTCTTCATGCAGTAGGAAGAGCTGCCGCGAAATACCTGCGGATCGTCGTCCGTGGGGGAACACTGGACCAACCGAACCGACAACGGGGGGCGGCCATGAGCACCGAACCGAGCCGCAGGACGACACACTCACTCACCACGACGCAGCGAAAGAACCCATCCATGTGCCAGCACCAGCCTGCCTGTCCCACCGCCGAATCCGCCGACCGGGAGGCGGCCCGCATGACGGCGCACCACCCGGAGCAGGGCTGGAGCCTGCTGTGCAACGGGGTCCTGCTCTTCGAGGACACCGGTGAACTGCTGCCGGACGGCCAGATCATCGCCCCGCACCGCCCGCTGACGACGGCCGGCGTGACGACCGCCGCCTGACAGCAGGACGGCACGTCGGGGCAACGTCAGGCACGACACCGTACGAGGGAACACGCAAGGGCCGGCCCGGAGAGAACTCTCCGAACCGGCCCTGACTCATGCGTTCATGCCGTCACGAGCGGCCGGTCGCTCGTCAGTGGTCGTACTCGTCCAGCGGCGGGCAGGAGCAGACCAGGTTGCGGTCGCCGAACGCGCCGTCGATGCGGCGGACCGGCGGCCAGTACTTGTCCGCGGGCGAGACACCGGCCGGGAAGACCGCCTCGTCACGGGTGTACGGGTGGTTCCACTCGCCACCCAGGGCGGCGGCCGTGTGCGGGGCGTTGGCCAGCGGGTTGTCCCCGGCAGGCCACTCGCCCGACGCGACCTTCTCGATCTCGCCGCGGATCGCGATCATCGTGTCGCAGAAGCGGTCGATCTCGGCGAGGTCCTCGGACTCGGTCGGCTCGATCATCAGCGTGCCGGCCACCGGGAACGACATCGTCGGCGCGTGGAAGCCGTAGTCGATCAGGCGCTTGGCGATGTCGTCGACGCTGACGCCGGTCGCCTTCGACAGCGGGCGCAGGTCGACGATGCACTCGTGGGCGACGAGCCCGGCCGGACCGGTGTAGAGCACCGGGTAGTGCGGCTCAAGGCGCTTGGCGATGTAGTTCGCCGCGAGGACGGCCACCTGCGTGGCGCGCTTGAGGCCCTCGCCGCCCATCAGTCGGACGTACGACCACGAGATCGGCAGGATGCCCGCGGAGCCCCACGGGGCGGCCGAGATCGGGCCGACACCCGTCTCCGGACCGGCCGTCGGCTGCAGCGGGTGGTTCGGCAGGTACGGGGCGAGGTGCGCACGCACACCGACGGGCCCGACGCCAGGACCGCCACCACCGTGCGGAATGCAGAACGTCTTGTGCAGGTTCAGGTGCGACACATCGCCACCGAACTTGCCCGGCTTGGCGAGCCCGACCAGCGCGTTGAGGTTGGCGCCGTCGACGTAGACCTGGCCGCCGGCCTCGTGGACCTCGGCGCAGATGTCGGCGACGTGCTCCTCGAACACACCGTGCGTGGACGGGTAGGTGATCATCAGCACGGACAGCTCGTCGCGGTACTGCTCGATCTTGGCGCGCAGGTCCGCGACGTCGACCTCGCCGTCGTCGGCGGTCTTGACGACGACGACCTTCATGCCGGCCATCACGGCGGAGGCGGCGTTGGTGCCGTGCGCCGAGGACGGGATCAGACAGACGGTGCGCTGCTCGTCGCCGTTGGCGCGGTGGTAGGCGCGGACGGCCAGCAGACCGGCCAGCTCGCCCTGCGAACCGGCGTTGGGCTGGATCGACACCTTGTCGTAGCCGGTGACCTCGGCGAGGCGCTCCTCCAGCTCGGTGATGAGCGTGACGTAGCCCTGCGCCTGCTCGACCGGGGCGAAGGGGTGCATCTGCCCGAACTCGGGCCAGGTCACCGACTCCATCTCGGTGGTCGCGTTCAGCTTCATGGTGCAGGAGCCGAGCGGGATCATGCCGCGGTCGAGCGCGTAGTCGCGGTCGGCGAGCCGGCGCAGGTAGCGCAGCATCGACGTCTCGGAGCGGTGCGCGTGGAAGACCGGGTGGGTGAGGTACGCGTCGGAGCGCAGCAGCCCGGCGGGCAGCGCGTCCTCGGTGACGGCGTCCAGGGCCTCGATGTCGGCGTCGACACCGAAGGCGGCCCAGACGGCGGCGATCTGCGCGCGCCCGGTGGTCTCGTCGCAGGAGGCGTACACGTGGTCGGCGTCGACGAGGTACAGGTTCACGCCGGCCTCGCGGGCGGCGGCCACGGCCGCGGCGGCCTTGCCGGGCACGCGGACGGTGACGGTGTCGAAGAAGTCGCCGTGGACGACCTCGACACCACCGGCGGTGAGCCCGGCGGCAAGAACGGAGGCGTACCGGTGGGTCCGCTGCGCAATCCCCTTGAGGCCCTCGGGCCCGTGGTAGACGGCGTACATCCCGGCCATGACGGCGAGCAGCACCTGAGCGGTGCAGATGTTGCTGGTGGCCTTCTCGCGGCGGATGTGCTGCTCGCGGGTCTGCAGGGCCAGGCGGTAGGCGCGGTTGCCGTCGGCGTCGACGGAGACGCCGACCAGGCGGCCGGGCAGCGAGCGGGCGTGTTTGTCCTGGACGGCCATGTAGCCGGCGTGCGGGCCGCCGAACCCCATGGGCACACCGAACCGCTGGGTGGTACCGACGGCGATGTCGGCACCGAGGGAGCCGGGCGAGGTGAGCAGCGTCAGCGCGAGCAGATCAGCGGCAACGGTGACGATCGCACCGAGCTCGTGGGCAGCGTCGATCAGCGGCTTGATGTCACGCACGGCGCCGGAGGCACCGGGGTACTGAATCAGCACGCCGAAGACACCACGCTCGGCGATCTCGGCCGGGATACCGGCCGAGAGGTCCGCGACGACGACCTCGACACCGGTCGGCTCGGCGCGGGTCTCGATGACGGCGATGGTCTGCGGCAGCGCGTCGGCGTCGACGAGGAAGACCCCGTTCTTGACCTTGCCGACACGGCGGGAGAGCGCCATGGCCTCGGCGGCGGCGGTGCCCTCGTCGAGGAGGGAGGCGCCGGAGGTCGGGAGACCGGTGAGGTCGGCGACCATGGTCTGGAAGTTGAGCAGCGCCTCGAGCCGCCCCTGCGAGATCTCGGGCTGGTACGGCGTGTAGGCCGTGTACCAGGCAGGATTCTCCATGACGTTCCGCAGAATGACGGGCGGAGTGAAGGTCCCGTAGTAGCCGAGCCCGATCATCGGCGCGAGCACCTGATTGCGATCGGCGAGCTCACGCAGCTCGGCGAGGACCTCGGCCTCGGTGCGGGCGGCCGGCAGCCCGAGGGCCTCGGCGTTCTTGATCACGTCCGGCACGGCGGCGGCCGTCAGCTCGTCGAGGGAGCCGTAGCCGACCTGGGCGAGCATCTTGGCCCGGGCTTCGGCGTCGGGCCCGATGTGCCGCTGCTCGAACGGGATGCCCTGTTCGAGTTCGGAGAGCGAAATGCGGTTGGCGGTCATGTACGGAGGCCTCCTGGTCGTCACGACCTGCGAGGGACACCACGGCGCGGGTGCCCGGACGGCCTCCCCCTCTGTCATCTCAACCTGAGAGCTTCACCGGCGATGCCCAGGGCTCGCCGGCTTTCACCGTCGGTGAGAGCGGACGCCGTCGGACCTCCGCTCTGCTTTCCAGAGTGACCTCGTCCATGCGGTACCGGGTGCCTGAGAGATTCCGGGGAGGATTTGCTCCTTCGGCGCCTCCGAAAGGTTTCTCCGGAGGACTCTCCCGCACGGGGTCGACAGCCACAGCCAGCCTACCAGCGCGGTTCCGCCTTCCATCGCTCAAGTGGCCGACATCCCAGATGTGCACTTTCGTATTCTTTGTAGGCCTTCGCAGAGCAGGTGCGACCAGTTGGAGGGACCGTGCAGACCGACATCGATCCGCGCAGCCTGATCGGCCGCAAGGCGTTCGACCGCAACGGGCACAAGATCGGCACCGTGGACGAGGTGTACCTGGACGACGCGACGGGCGTCCCCGAGTGGGCCGCGGTCCGCACGGGCCTGTTCGGCCGCGACGCGTTCGTCCCCCTGGAGCCCAGCGAACTGGTCGAGGACGGCCTCCACATCCCGTACGAACGCGCCCTGATCAAGGACGCCCCGGACTTCGGCGTGGGCCGCCACCTCTCCCCGGAACAAGAACTCCAGCTCTACCGCCACTACAGCCTGGCCCTCCCACCCCCACCACCCCCGGACCACGACTTCGGCCGCCTGGCAGGCCAGGACGACACATAGCCCTGCCGCCCCCTCCCGCACCACAGCCAGCCCACCGACCCCCCGAGCCCGCCGACGGCGCACAGCCGCCCACAGGCAGACCCGCACCTCTGCCCTCCCACCCGCACAACCGGTCCCGGCGCGGGCCTGCGGGGCAGCCACCGACCCCACCGAGCCCGCCGACGGCGCGCACCCCCACAAGCAGACCCGCACCTCTGCCCTCTCACTCGCACGGGTGGTGCGGGTGAACACAAGCCCGGCCGGAGGCCGGGCGCACTCCCCCTAGGCGACCGCCGCCGTCCCCGCCCCGCCCCCCACCAGCGGCAGCGGCTCCCCCGCCTCCAGCTCCGGATCGTCGACGAGAAACGTCCGCACCCGCCCCGGCGCCGACCCCGGCTGCTCGAAGCGCACGGTGACCCGCCCCACCCCGCTCCCCTGCACCCACCCGGCCCCGTACACGGCATGCCGTACGTCGTGCCCGGGCACCCACCTCCGCTCGGCGGCAGAGGGTTCCCCCGCCTCAGGAGCCCCCACTCCCACAGGCACCTCCTCCACCGCACCCCCGCCGTCCCGCACCCCCTCCGCCGCCTCCGCCTCCGCCGCCTGCGCGAACAAATCCTCCTGCGTGTAGTCCGCAAGCCCACTCACCCCCACCCCCAACAACCGCACCCCACCCGTCGTGTCCACCCCCTCCAGCAGCCGCCCCGCCGCCTCCCGGACCACCAACGGGTCGTCCGTGGGCCCCCGCAAGGTCTCCGAGCGCGTGAGCGTCGAAAAGTCGAAGCGCCGCACCTTCAGCACGATCGTCCGCCCCGAGTGCCCCGAGGCCCGCAGCCTCCCCACGCACCGCTCGGCCAGCCGCTCCACCTCGATCCGGATCCGCACCCGGTCGTGCAGGTCCACGTCGAAGGTGTCCTCGACCGACACCGACTTCGCGTCCCGCTCGGCCACCACGGGCCGATCGTCGTACCCCTGGGCCATGCGGTACAGCGAGGCCCCGTGCGCGCGCCCCAGCAGCCGTACGAGCTCGTCCTCGCCCGCGTCCGCGAGGTCCGACACCGTGGTCATCCCGGCCCGCCGCAGATGCTCCCCCGTGGCCGGCCCGACCCCCGGCAGGATCCGCACCGACTTGGGCCCGAGCAGTTCCCGCTCGGTCCCTGGCTCTATGAGCACCAGGCCGTCCGGCTTGGCCTCCTCGGAGGCGATCTTGGCGAGCATCTTCGACCCCGCGAGCCCCACCGACCCCGTCAGCCCCGTGGTGGCGAGAATGTCCCTACGTAGCCGCTCACCGGCCTCCCGCGCGGTCCCGCTGTCGTCGGCCACACCCCCGGCCTCGAGGTCCACGAAGGCCTCGTCCAGGCTCAGCGGCTCCACGAGCGGCGAGAGCCGCCCGAGCAGCTCCATGACCTGCTCGCTGATCGCACGGTAGAAGCCGAAGCGCGGCACGAGATACGCGGCGTTCGGCGCGAGCCTCCGCGCCTGCGCCATCGGCATCGCCGAGTGGACGCCGAACCGCCGTGCCTCGTACGACGCCGTGGCCACGACCCCACGCGGGCCGAGACCACCGACGACCACCGGCTTTCCGCGCAGACTCGGCTTGGCCGCCTGCTCGGCGGCGGCGAAGAAGGCATCCATGTCGAGATGCAGAATCGTCGGCGCGGTTCTCACACTCCGATGCTGCCCCACGCCACTGACAATCGACCCGCACTCCCGTACGGACGCGCGCCACAAACCCCAACCCCGGCGCTCAAACCCCAGTCCCGGCGCTCAGACCCGAACCTCGGCGCTCAGACCGCCCGGAGCGCAGCCCCCCGCTCAAACCGCCCGGTCGCGCCGCCTCCGGGCAAGCTCGTCACCCGGGTTGTGCCCGATGAGGGTCTCCCCCGTATCGATCCGCTCCCCGTGCAGCTGCGACAGCGCCGCCTCGACATCCCGCCAGACCACGCCCACGGCGATCCCGAAGACGCCCTGACCGCCCTGGAGCAGGTCCACGACCTCGTCCGGCGACGAGCACTCGTACACCGTCGCCCCGTCGCTCATCAGCGTCATCCGCTCCAGATCGCGGAAGCCGCGGGCCCGCAGATGCTGAACGGCCGCCCGGATGTTCTGCAGCGCGACCCCGGTGTCCAGGAAACGCTTGACGATCTTGAGGACCACGACGTCACGGAAGCTGTAGAGCCGCTGCGTCCCGGATCCGTACGCGGGCCGCACGCTCGGCTCGACGAGCCCGGTGCGCGCCCAATAGTCCAACTGGCGGTAGGTGATCCCCGCCGCCGCGCACGCGGTCGGCCCCCGGTACCCCACCGTGTCCGTACCGGCCGAAGCGCCCACCGCGGGACTGCCGTGAAGCGGATACGGACCGCTTTCCTCGGGCGCGCGCCCGAGGGAGCCCCCTGCCGTACCGTCGCCGCTGCTCATCACGCCGACCCTCCGTCCTTGACCTGCCCACACGAAGGTAGGCAGTCACTAGGGGTGCGTCAACGATCGCCACACTCGGCACGCCGAGTGATAATCACCCTGAGAGTGGTTTCGCGTGCCCCTCTCTGTGGAAAGGGTCTCCGAATGCGCTGATGGCGCCCCGCACACGACGGCCAAAACCAGCCCCGCAGGCTAAAGCCAGACCCGCCCGGCCCACTCCGGAGCCAGCCGCACCAGAGTCGGCCGCACCGGACTCGCCCACACGAGAGCCGGCGCCACCCTCTACTGACTGCTGGACCCGAAGTCCTCGGGGGAGATCTGGTCGAGGAACTCGCGGAACTTCTCCACCTCGTCCTCCTGCTCGTCCGGAATCGCGATACCGGCGTCGTCGAGCACGCCGTCACTGCCGAAGATCGGCGTCCCGGTGCGCAGGGCCAGCGCTATCGCGTCGGACGGCCTGGCGCTCACCTCGACGCCGCTGGCGAAGACCAGCTCCGCGTAGAAGACACCTTCACGGAGATCGGTGATGCGGACCTCGGTGAGCTCCTGGCCCACCGCCTCAAGGACATCCTTGAAGAGGTCGTGCGTCAGCGGCCTGGCAGGGGCCATGCCCTGCTGGGCGAAGGCGATCGCGGTCGCCTCCCCCGGTCCGATCCAGATGGGGAGGTACCGATCGCCTCCCACTTCACGCAGGAGCACGATCGGTTGGTTGGAGGGCATTTCCACCCGGACACCCACAACGTCGAGCTCGTTCACACAGCAACCCTAGGACGTGCCCGACCGGTTTGGGTAGTCGGGCCCCCACAAGATCACGGCAACCGTAGCCCCAGCGCGGTCTGGACCAGTGCCGCGTGCAGCCGTACGGAGAGCCCCGCGAGCTCCTTCGCGGTGGCCTCCGCATGGGCTCTGGTCTGCGGATTACGGTGCCGGCGCAGCGGCGCCACCATCTGCTCGACGAGCCCCGCCTCCCGATCGGCGGCCGCTTTCACTGCCCGAAGGTGCCGAGGTTCAAGACCGAATCTCCCCAGATCCGCGACAAGCCTGGCCACGGTCACCGCCTCGGCGTCGTAGCCGCCCTCGGGCCCGGGAACGAGGAGTCCGTACGACTCCCACTCCACGAGCTCCTCCTCGGTGACCTCGGCGGCCGCCAGCAGCTCGGCCCGCCCCACTCGCGCGGCGGTGGGCCGGTCACCGTCCACGTCCCACGCACCGTCCAGCAGGTCCCGCTGGGGGCTGGGGGAAGGAAGCCTGACCTGCTCGCCCCGGGCGAGGGCGTCGAGATGCTCCCGGATGACCTTCAGCGGAAGATAGTGATCGCGCTGCATCCGCAGGATCTGGGCGAGCCGCTCCACGTCCTGCGGGCTGAACTTCCGGTACCCGGAGGCCGTCCGCCGGGGCTCGACGAGTCCCTCGGCCTCCAGGAACCGGATCTTCGAGATGGTCACTTCGGGAAACTCGTCGCGCAGCTGGTTCAGCACCGTCCCGATGCTGACCAGCCGGTCGCCCGCGGTGGCGGCGCCGTGTCCGGCACCGCCCGTCGGAGTTCGCAACATGGACCTTCCCTGAAGAGTTCCCGAGGCGTCACACGCCTCGCTGGCTCGAGTAGAAGACCAGCCGGTACTTGCCGATCTGCACCTCGTCGCCCGCGGACAGAACCACCGAGTCGATCGGCTCACGGTTCACGTACGTACCGTTGAGGCTGCCGACATCGGCCACGGTGAAGCTGCCGTCCTGCGCCCGCCGGAACTCCACGTGGCGCCGCGACACGGTGACGTCGTCGAGGAAGATGTCGCTCTGCGGGTGACGGCCGGCCGTGGTCAGCTCGCTGTCCAGCAGGAAGCGGCTGCCCGAGTTCGGTCCCCGGCGCACCACCAGGAGCGCCGATCCGGCCGGCAGCGCCTCGACGGCCGCCAGCGCCTCGGGCGACAGGCTCGGCAGCTGCGTCTGACCGGTGACCTCGGCGTCGTACGCCTCGAGGCCGGAGATCGAGATCGTCGACGTCGTCTCGGACGGGCGCTCCACGCTCGCCCCGCCCCGCAGCGGCGTGCCGCAGTGGGAGCAGAAACGGCTGTCCGCGGCATTGCGGTGACCGCACCTCGTACACACCGGCATGGACGCGTCCTCCCGCCGCGGCTGACCCGCGGAGGTCTGGGTCGCGTACGGGTCGGGCGTGAACCCTCCACCCGTACTTGAGGTTGATGGTTCTCCGAAACCTATGCGCCCGGCACCGGCAGGGTCAACAGACGACGCGCCCTCGCCGCCGACCTCGTCACGGAAGAGCGGGCGCTCGCCGCCCTGCTCCTCCTCGTTCTGGGCGTGGCGCGGCGCGCGGTGCTTGGCGTTGCCGCCGTCCTCGCGTGCGCTCTTGCCGAACAACTTCGCAAAAAAACTCACGGGCGATTCCCCTTGACCGAAACAGACCCGCCCGTGGGGCAGGACGAACCCTGAATGAACACACCTGCCGACCCGGACATCCTCACAACGTCCGTATCCACCCGACAGTTTCCACCACGCACCACCCTTGTGGTGCGGCGACCCCCCGCAACGCCATCCCCATGTCGCGCGGCTGCCATGTGCCCCCGCCTCACTGCGAGGACGACTGAGCGTAGTCAGGCCGATTCGCAGGTCGCAAGGCATCCACGACGATCTTCTGGGACCGGGCCACGGTCGCGGTGGCCTGCTCCTTCTCCAGCGTCTGCACGACTCCACCGGGGATGTTGAGCGCGGGCTCGAGATCCTCGGGCTTGCCGATGACCTTGAAGACGTACGGAGCGGTCACCTTCGTTCCATCGATCTCCATGTCGGCGCCACTTCCTGTGAAGTAGCTGTCAGCGACGACCCGTACATCGTTGATCTGGATCGCCTCGGCGCCGGCGGCACGCAGCTCCTGGGTCGCGTCGAGCAGCTTGTCCGACTCGACCGCCTCGGCCGCACCACGAATGGTGAGGGTGATGCCGGGACCCTCCGCGGCGACGGTTCCGGCCAGGATCCCGAGCTGCTGCTCCTTCTCCTGGGTCTGCTTGCGCGCCTCCTCGGCCTGGTCCGAGCTGGACTCCAGCTCCGAGCGCTGGGTCTCGAGCCGCGCCTTCTCGTCCTCGAGCCGCTGCGAGCGGTCGTCGAGCTCGTCGAGGATGCGGACCAGGTCCTCCTGGCGCGCACCGCGCAGCGCGCTGTTGTCACTGGTGGAACGGACCTGGATGGCCAGACCCAGGCCGAGGACGAACAGCAGCAGGGCGACGATGAGTTGGGCCCGGCTCACCCGCGGCGGCCACAGCCCGGCGGCCAGCCGCTGCCGCCCGGTCTGCTCCGGGGCGGCCGGCTGCGTCTCGGGCTCGGCGGCGGGAGCGGACGGCTCCGTCGGCTTCGGCCGGTCCTCGTCGGGGTTCTCGTCGGGGTTCTCGGGGGTTCCCGGATTCACGTCGTTGCTCATCGGTGTCACGCCCGGAAGACATGCCGCCGGATGGCGGCCGCGTTGGAGAAGATCCGGATGCCGAGCACGACGACCACACCCGTCGACAGCTGCGCGCCGACGCCCAGCTTGTCGCCGAGGAAGACGATCAGCGCCGCCACCACCACGTTCGACAGGAAGGAGACCACGAAGACCTTGTCGACGAAGATCCCGTCGAGCATGGCCCGCAGCCCGCCGAAGACCGCGTCGAGGGCGGCGACCACAGCGATCGGAAGATAGGGCTCGACCACCGCCGGAACCTCGGGACGGACCAACAGTCCGACCACGACTCCCACGATCAGGCCCAGTACGGCGATCAAGATGTGCCCTTCCCTGTGTCGGCCGTGGCCTGCCCGGTGGCCTTGGCCGCCCCGGCTCCCCTCGGCTCTGCTGTACGTACGATCAGGCTCGGCGCGGCCGGCAGACGTACCTCCGCCTCGGCGGAGATACTGGTGCGGATCCCGAAGTTCTCCTGCAGCGCGTGCAGATACTGCCCGTCGGCGCTGTCCTGGAACGCGGTGCTCAGCCGCTTCCCGTCCCCCACCGCGAGCACGGTGTACGGCGGCACCAGCGGCTTGTTGTCGACCAGTATGGCGTCGCCCGCGGCCCGGATCGCGGACAGCGACGTCAGCCGCTGGCCGTTGATCGAGACGGCCTCGGCCCCCGACTCCCAGAGGCCGTTGACGACCCGCTGCATGTCGCGGTCCTGCACCCGGCCGGTGTCGGTGAACCCGCTGTTCTCGCGGGGACCCCCGCCATCGCCCTCGGTGCCCTTGGCGTCGTCGACCACGAGCTTCACGCCAGGACCGTGCACCGGGGTCGCGCCCGAGAGCAGGGCGACCAGTTCGGCCTGGTCACCGCCGTGCTGTTCGAGCGCCTTGCGCTGCCGCTCGCCCACCTCGGCGCGGATCTTCTCGACGTCCTGCTCCAGCTCCTCGGCCGCCGAGGTCTCCGCCTCGATCCGGTCGATGAGCTCCTGCCGCTCCTTGGCAACGACCGGGGCGGAGATCCGCGCCTCGGCCGCACCCACCGTCACCACGGCGGCGGCAAGGACGAGCCCCGCCGCGAGGCCCAGCTTGGCCCGGAGCGTACGGGGAAGTCCGCCGCCCTCGGCGGCGCGCCGGGCCGAGGCCTCGGCGTAGCCGTCGTCGAGCGCGTGGTCCATCACATTGTTCAGCAGCGACATGGACGCGTCCGGACGCGGCGGTGGTGTTCCGGTGCTCCGAACGGGGGGCTGCTGCGACATGCCGCACATCGTCGCACGTCGGGGCTGCTACCGCCGAATGGCCCCACCGATGAGCCGGGCGGCGTCCGACGGACACCACCCGGCTCACCCGTCCCTGTGGTTCAGTGACCTGCGCTGTCGACCACGTTCGACCACTCGTCTAGCAGCGCCTGGGCGGAGCTGTCGTCGGGCCCCTCGGCCCACAGATGGGTGACGGCCTCGGCCGGGTCGGGCAGCACCATCACCCACCGCCCGTCGGCCTCCACGACCCGAACACCGTCGGTGGTGTCCACGGACCGCTCGCCGGCCGCCTCCACCACCCGCCGCATCACGAGCCCCTTCACGGCCCACGGCGTCGCGACATCCCGCTTCAGGACATGCGCCCGCGGAATACGGGCGTCGATCTGGCTCAGGGTGAGCTGCGTCCGCGCGACCAGACCGATCAGCCTGACGAACGCGGCGGCACCGTCGAAGACGCTGCTGAACTCGGGAATGATGAATCCACCGCGACCGTCGCCACCGAAGATCGTCGACTCCTCACGCCCGACCCTGGTCAGATCGTCGGGCGAGGTCGTCGTCCACTCCACCTGCGTGCCGTGGTACGCGGCGACCTGCTCGGCGATCCGTGTGGTCGTCACGGGCAGCGCCACCCGCCCCGAGCGCCGCTCGGCGGCCACCAGGTCGAGCATGACCAGGAGCGAGCGGTCGTCCTCGATGATCCGGCCCCGCTCGTCGACGAGCGACAGCCGCTCGCCCACCGGGTCGAACCGCACCCCGAACGCGGCCCGCGCCGAGGCGACTATCTCGCCGAGCCGTACGAGCCCGGCCCGCCGGGTCTCCGCCGACTCCGTCGGCCGCGACTCGTCGAGACCCGGGTTGATCACCAGCGAGTCCACCTGGAGCCGGCCGAGAAGGCTCGGCAGAACGAGCCCGGCGCTGCCGTTGGACGCGTCCACGACGACCTTGAGGCCTGCCTCGGCGATCCCGGACGTATCGACGTTACGGAGCAGGGAGCCCGTGTACGAGTCGAAGACGCTCGCCGGGAAGGAGAGGTCTCCGATCTCTCCGGGGAACGCCCGCCGGTACTCCTGACGTGCGAAGACCCGGTCCAGCTTGCGCTGCCCGGCCTGCGAGAGGTCCGCTCCCCGCTCGTCGAAGAACATGATGTCCACGGAGTCCGGGACACCGGGCGAGGTCCGCAGCATGATCCCGCCCGCGCTTCCTCGGGCGGTCTGCTGCCGCGCGACCGGCAGGGGTACGTTCTCCAGGTCGCGTACGTCGATGGCACTGGCCTGGAGCGCCGAGATCACGGCCCGTTTCAGCGCCCGGGCGCCCCTGGAGTGGTCACGCGCGGTGGTGACCGTCGCGCCCTTCTTCAGCGTCGTGGCGTACGCGCCGGCCAGCCTGACCGCCAGCTCGGGCGTGATCTCCACATTGAGGATCCCGGAGACCCCGCGCGCCCCGAAGAGATGGGCCTGACCGCGCGACTCCCAGATGACGGAGGTGTTGACGAAGGCGCCGGCCTCGATGGTCTTGAACGGATAGACCCGGACGTTGCCCTGAACGATCGATTCCTCACCGACCAGGCACTCGTCCCCGATGACGGCCCCGTCCTCGATCCGGGCCGCCCGCATGATGTCGGTGTTCTTCCCGATGACACAGCCGCGGAGGTTGCTCTGCTGCCCGATGTAGACGTTGTCGTGGATGACGGCCTTGTGCAGGAACGCGCCACTCTTGACGACGACGTTCGACCCGATGACGGTGTGCTCACGCACCTCCGCGCCGGCCTCGACCTTCGCGTAGTCGCCGATGTACAGCGGCCCGCGCAGTACGGCCTCGGGGTGCACCTCGGCGCCTTCGGCGACCCACACGCCGGGCGAGATCTCGAAGCCGTCGATGTCGACCTGGACCTTGCCCTCGAGCACGTCGGCCTGGGCCTTCACGTAGCTCTCGTGGGTACCGACGTCCTCCCAGTAGCCCTCGGCGACATAGCCGTAAATCGGCTTGCCCTCCTTCATCAGCTGAGGGAAGACATCACCCGACCAGTCCACCGAGACATCGGCCTGGACGTAGTCGAAGACTTCGGGCTCCATGACGTAGATGCCCGTGTTCACGGTGTCCGAGAAGACCTGTCCCCAGGTCGGTTTCTCCAGGAACCGCTCGACCTTCCCCTCCTCGTCCACGATCGTGATGCCGAATTCCAGCGGATTCGGCACACGGGTCAGACAGACGGTGACCAGGGCGCCCTTCTCCTTGTGGAAGGCGATCAGATCGGTCAGGTCGAAGTCGGTGAGCGCGTCCCCCGAGATGACGACGAAGGCGTCGTCCTTCAACGCCTCCTCGGCGTTCTTCACACTCCCCGCGGTGCCGAGCGGTTTCTCCTCGTTGGCATACGTGAGCTCCATTCCGAGCTCTTCGCCGTCACCGAAGTAGTTCCTGACCAGTGAGGCGAGAAACTGCACGGTCACGACGGTCTCGGTGAGACCGTGCCTCTTGAGCAGTCGAAGGACATGCTCCATGATCGGCCGGTTTGCCACCGGCAGGAGAGGCTTGGGCATGCTCGAGGTCATGGGGCGAAGTCGGGTTCCTTCGCCACCGGCCATCACGACGGCCTTCATGTCGGAAGCGTCCTCCTTGAAGAGACGACGGTCCTGCCGACTTCACCCTGTCCGCTCGGTAGGCCTCGGGCGTCCTCGTTCGTACCGGCGACGCTGCACGGCACAGGACTGACGGGCTCAATCGGCCGCGGTATCCGCCTTCACGAGTCGACGGACCTGGACCACGTAGAGGATCCCTGCCCACCAATACAGAGTTGTACCCCATCCGGCGAAGGCCCACCCGAAAACTTCGGCGAGTGACGAAAGCCAGCCCGTTCCGTCACTGAGCAGCAGCAAGGGGAACGCGTACATCAAGTTGAAAGTCGCAGCTTTACCCAGGAAGTTCACCTGCGGCGGCGGATACCCGTGCCGGCGGAGGATTCCCACCATGACCAGCAACATCAGCTCGCGGGCGAAAAGGGCGACGGTCAGCCAGAGCGGCAGGATCTCGCGCCAGGTCAGCCCGATGAGGGTGGAAACGATGTAGAGCCGGTCGGCGGCCGGGTCGAGCAGCCGGCCGAGGCTGCTGATCTGGTTCCAGCGCCGTGCGAGCTTCCCGTCGAGATAGTCGCTGACGCCACTGAGCATCAGGACGAGCAGAGCCCAGCCATCGCTGTTGGGACCGCCGAACACAGGGCGGAGAATCAGCCACAGGAAGAGCGGCACACCCACCAGCCGAGCCATGCTCAGGATGTTGGGGATGGTGAGGACCCGGTCCGTCTGAACGCGAGTCTCCTGGACCTCCACCCGGGGGCCTCCTGTGGGAACGTGCCAATGATGCCCCCTGACCTTACCCTCAGCCACGACACCCGGATGCACAGGGGTCGACCGACCTCGCCTGAACGCAAAAATGCCTCAACCCCCGGACAAGGTCCGGGGGTTGAGGCTAAAAATTGTTCGGCGGCGTCCTACTCTCCCACAGGGTCCCCCCTGCAGTACCATCGGCGCTGAAAGGCTTAGCTTCCGGGTTCGGAATGTAACCGGGCG